>NC_015756.1 GCF_000219805.1 Weissella koreensis KACC 15510 | reverse complement strand
TTTTCAGTAGCGCTACACATTTTAATATACATTTCTGAAACAGAAAAGACACCATCATCAGAAAATCTAGCTCAGTCAGTCAACACCAATGCCAGTCATATCCGAAAGATCACTCTCTTGCTAAAGCAAGCAGGTCTGATTGCTAGCCAACAAGGGAAGTCTGGTTTTTACCTAGTAAAAGAACCCGCTGATATTTCCTTAAAAGAAGTCTACCAAGCAGTCTATCCAGAAAAAACTCTGCTCCACGTCCACGAAGATGCCAATCCCAACTGTCCAGTCGGTAGTCGTATCGAACAGGTGCTCAGCCCAGTCTTTGAAGACGCAGAAGCCAGCCTTCTCAATCGCCTCAACCAAGAAAATTTGTCAGATTTAATCACTGATATGTATAAAATCAATTAAGAAAAGGAAATCTCCATGAAAGCAGCACAATTAACCCAATATAATAAAAACAATATCAAACTTGAACTCGTTGACACACCGATGCCTGAACTTGGCGCTCAAGATGTCCTTGTCAAAGTCACAGCCGCAGGAGTCAATCCAGTTGATAACATGATTTCACGAGGACAAATCAAGCTCCTCATTCCCTACAAACTCCCACAAATTGCTGGTAATGAAGTCGTTGGGATTGTAGAAAAAGTAGGCACGCAAGTGACAGGATTTAAAGTTGGTGACCGTGTCTTTGCACGCATGCCGCTTGACCGTATCGGTGCATTTGCCGAGTATACGGCGATTAATTATCGAGCGCTAGCCCATGTCCCAGATTATCTAACGGATGTTGAGGCAGCAGCGGTGCCCTTGACTGCTCTTACGGTTATGCAGGCGCTTGACCTGATGGGCGCGAAAAAGGGCGGTACCTTCTTTATGACGGGTGGTACAGGTGGTGTCGGTGCCATGGCGATTCCTATCGCAAAAGCTAAGGGGCTGACCGTCATCACCAACGGGAATATTGACAATAAAGCGCGTATTATGGCGCTGGGGCTGAACCGTTTTATCGACTACAAAACTGAGGATTACACGCAAACACTCAGCCAGGTGGATTATGTTTTGGATACATTGGGCGGTGCTGAGACTGAAAAACAAATGAGCATTATGAAAAAAGGCGGTAAACTCGTCAACCTAAGTGGCATGCCAAATAAAGCCTTTGCCAAACGCTTCGGACTACCTAAGTGGAAACAAATCTTGTTCGGTCTTGTGGGTGGTAAATTCGATAGAATGGCTAAGAAATATGGGGTTACTTATGATTTCGTCTTCGTTGAATCAAACGGTGCCCAGCTTCAAGAAGTTGCAGACCTCTTTAGCCAACTAAAAATCAAACCATCAATTGATACCGTTTATAACTTCTCACAGATTAACGAGGCCTTAGACAAGGTCGCAAATGGACGTTCACGTGGTAAGACCGTTATCACCTTCGGAGAAAAATAAAATGTCATACTTACAAACGAAAAATCAATACATCACCGTCGAAGGCTTGAAAATCGCCTACCGTGAACTTGGACAAGGTAAGTCACAATATCCGCTTGTCATGTTGGTGCATTTGGCAGCGACCATGGACAATTGGGATCCAAAACTCATTGATAACCTAGCAGAAAAGAACCACATCATTGTCATGGATTTGCCAGGTGTTGGTGCCAGTGAGGGGAAAATTGCGGAAAGCATTCCTTGCATGGCAGACCAAGCCATTGCTATTATCAAGGCGCTGGGTTACCAAAAAATCAATCTCCTTGGTCTTTCCATGGGCGGCTTTATCGCCCAAGAAATTGTCAGACTTGATGCCAATCTTGTCAATACCTTGACTTTAGCTGGAACTGGTCCACGTGCGGGTATCGGTGTTGATAAGGTGACTGGTGTGACCTTCAAACACATGGCAAATGGCTTTTTACACGGTGCGGATGCCAAACGTTATATTTTCTATAATCCTGACAAGGCAGGAAAAGTCGAAGCGCACAAAGTTTTAGATAGATTGGCTAGCCGTCCGAAAGATGCCAAGGACAAGGATATGAAAGTATCCAGTTTCTTGAAGCAGTTGAAAGCTATCAAGAGTTGGGGAAAGGCAGAGCAGGACACGCTTGATTTTATCAAAGTTCCGACATTCATTGTCAACGGAGACAACGATGTTATGGTTCCAACGCAGAACTCCTACGACATGCACGAGAAAATCCAGGATAGCAAACTCATCATCTATCCTGATGCTGGTCACGGCGCCATCTTCCAATATGCTGAGGAGTTTGTCGATGAATTAAATAATTTTCTTAATTAGTTATTGAAATAACTTAAGTCTCTACACTAAATCCGGGAGCGTAAAATATTGGTGAACCAAGTAATGTAGTGGTGGATCAACAAACAGACAAAAAAATGGGCACAAGCTGGCACTGAAAATAATACAAAATTTATTCTGCAAATTAACCATTCTGGTAAACATACTCCACGTTCTATGACGAAAGAACCGGTTGCGCCAAGTGTGATTCCAATGCCTAAGAATCTACGTAAATTATTTAATACTCCTCGCGAATTGTCTAAAACAGGTGGTTAATGTTATTCAAAAATTTGTGACAACAAGTTGTATCGCTGAAAAACCAGTTTCTCTCTCCAGCAGATAATAAGCGAACAGATTTTTATGGAGATAATTTAGAAAATATAATGCGAATTTTGGTTGAAATATATCAAGGTATTCGCCAAGTAACTAAATCTAATTTTATTGTTGGGATCAAACTGAATTCCAGTGACTTCAGTTCGGAAGGATTTAGTGAAGATGATTCATATAGAGTAATCGTCAAAATGTCTAATTTAGGTATTGACTTTATTAAAATTTCAGGAGGAAATTATGAAAGAACCAAGTTTCTTGAAAATAGTAATGGAGAAGCGTTCTTTTTAAAGTTTTCTAAAAAATCTCAAGTATCAGTCAATATCCCTATTATGCTTACAGGCGGTTTGAGCAGCCAAGAAGCCATGGAAAATGTAGTGACAAACGAAGGAATTGCCATGGTGGGGAGTGTACGACCATTTGTTCTCAATCCGAATTCCCCTGAGAAAATGCTGTCTGGAATTTTTGAGGGTCTAAAATTACCACATTTAACAACTGGTGTAAAAGTTATCGATAATAAATTGGGGCATGGTGGGTCTAGCATATTATGAGCAACAGATGAAACGATTATCCTTAAATAAGGATCCTAAAGCTACCACGAATGCATGGGGTCCTTTAATCAACACAATTACTCATCATGGATTAAATAGTCTGAAAAAAGGCGAAATTAAATTTGACGATTTGAAATAAAAAATGGTTAATATATTCTTTTTTATTACATTTTTCATTGCCAATTATTATACTGCGACTATTCAATTAGATGAGACTAACTTCAATCATGAAACCAAAAAAATATATCTAGGTTCATTGAAAACATGTCTGATAATTATATTTATATTGAAAATAGAAACATAGCAATTCAGGATATAAGAGCATTAATCATCAATAGGTAAATTATACGTTATCCTGTATAATAGTTTGAGTAGAGAAGTTAAGGCGGTGGCTATTTCCTTAAAGGGGGTGGTGCTTATGGTGTAAAAACTATAAACTCACATTCTAGGAAAGGAGTAGCCCAAGTGTCCGTATCGGACGCTTTACAGCTTATGTTCATGTTTGGCACTTTTATAGTCGCCTTACTAGCATTAGTTGTTGAGTTTATTAAAAATCAGCAAAAAAAATAACCGCCTTAGCTCTGGCAAGCTAGCGGTTATGTTCAATCGTTAATTAATGCCACCGTCTTATACGGCTCTACACGGGAAGTCTTGTTAGCGCAAGGCTTCCTTTTTCTGCATTCATTATAACATACCTAGCCAAAATTGAGAAACAAAGTATGTATGCGCCTCTATATAGTAATGATTACGCCTCTATATAGTAATGATTAGCTATTCGATTTAGCCTTGCATTCCAAGGGCTATTATATTATTTAAATAAAAAACAGCCTCTAACAAGACAAGTTGATTTGTTAGGGGCTGTTTTAATAGGATTTTTAAGAAGTTATTATCACAAATAGACCCTCTTGTTGTTAAATTAATGTTCTAATTTTATATGCTAAACCAGGGAAAGCCATTAGCATCTTTTCTTTCCAAACCTCTGGATCAACATCAATTGCCATAACAGGAATTAGTGAATTGATATCATCTACTGCTGTTTGGCTAATTTCAGCAGCGCCCACGAGATGATTTTGCTTGTCAAAGACTAATGATAATCGTGCGTGATCATCTGTTCCAGCATAAAGAAAGTCACCTTGAGTAATATCAATATCTTTAATTGAATAATTACTGTCTTCCTTTGCTTTATCAATACTAATTCCAGCTTGAGCGAGTTGGGGGAATGTGAACGTAACGGTTCCAATTACTGGGTACCTAAGAGGTTCAGTTGTTTTATTAGTAAGTAAGGCACTTAAGTAGTCTGCTTCAAACTGTGCCGTAGAGGTTAATGCTGGTGCGGTTTTATCAACAATATCGCCCATTGCGTAAATGTTATTTGCTGATGTGGTCAAATATTTATCAACTTTAATTCCGCGGTTGCTGTACTCTACACCAGCATTATCAAGTTTCAATGCATTAATTTCAGGAACTCTACCACTGGCATTAATAACTTTATCAAAAGTGCCAAGGTTGCCGTTAGCTGATTGAACCTCATAGCCAGTTTGTGCTTCGGTAACAGCTGTAACATTTGTGTTAAATATAAAATTAATACCAAGTGAGTTTTTCATTTCATCAACTAACTGATGAACGTGTTGGCTGTAAAATCCCTCTAGTGGTTGGCCGGATCGAACAATAACTGTTACTTTAACCCCGGCAGCAGACAACAATGTAGCAAATTCCATACCAACGTAACCACTTCCGATAATTGCGACGTTCTTTGGAGTATCTTCGAGTTCAAAAAGGTTAGTACTAGTAAGTAGGTACTCGTGGCCAGGAATGTTAAGAGGATGCGGCTTTTTTCCGGTTGCGATTACAAAATTATCAGCAGTGATTTTTTTATTATTAACTTCAATGGTATGTTGATCAACAAATGATGCTTCACCCTTGATGGTAGTCGCACCCAGGCCTTCATACATACTTTGCATATTATTTAGGAATGACGCCATAGCCTTATTCTTTTGCTGAATAAGTTCTTTCCAGTCAAGCTTAGCTGGTTGAGTAATTCCCTTACCTTGCAAACGCATTGAAGTTAAGGTTGCTCGTGCTGCTCCTTCTAAGAAAATCTTGGGTTCGCAGCCTTCGTTAGGGCAAATTCCGCCAAACCGATTCTTTTCAACAACCGCGATTTTCTTTCCGCTATTCTGCATTCCCAATAGGAAACGATAAACTGATGGCCCACTGCCAATAACAACGTAGTCAAACTTCATTTATAGCTTTCCTCCATTTATTTTGTTTTCTTCTTATCCTCAGTTTGCTTTTGATGTTCAGCGATATTACAACCGTCTGGCCCACATACAGCAGCATCATTATTATCGCCAAATATTGTATTAAATTGTGGCTTATCTTCGGTCATCGTAAATTCCTCCTAATTTTCTTCTGCTTGAACGCCCTTTAAGGCTTTAACAAAGACTTCATATGGTTGAGCACCACTAATTGCATACTTATTATTGATTACAAAAAAAGGTGCAGCATGAATACCGGATTGTTGAGCCTCTGCCTCGTCATTGACCACAGCTTGATGATATTGGTTAGAATTAAGCACTTTTTCTACTTCGTCTTTAGCAAGCCCAGCTTCCATTGCCGCATTTAATAGCACATCATGGTCAGAAATCGATTGACCATCACTAAAGTAAACTTGGTAGAAGCGTCTAATTACTCGTTCAGTCAAATCAGGATCATTTTTAGCTTCTGCGAATTTAATAATCCGGTGCGCATCCATAGTATTTGTAGGTACTACACTGTCAAGATCCATTGGTAGACCATCGTTATGCGCCATTTGTTCGATGTAAGCCATTTGCTTTTTGGCCTGTGGCTCCATTGCCTTATTTCCCTGAGTGAAGTGATTAATGTATCCTTCATCGGTTTCCTTTGGTGTTGCAGGGTTAAGCTCGAATGATTTGAACTCTAATTCAGTTGTGTCATAAATACCAATTTCCTTCATTGCTCGTTTCATTCGGTTAGAACCGATATAACAAAAGGGGCAAGCAATGTCTGACCAATATTTGATTTCCATAAAGTAATTTTCCTCTCTTTAATCTTTAACCGTTTGCCGATGCTTTATGGCTTCGAAATATTCAAAGGCGTTTTGCCCAGCAATACCACCATCGCCAACCGCAGTTGTAATTTGCCGCAGTTGCTTTTGCCGGACATCACCAATTGCATAGATTCCAGGAATTGTTGTTTCCATTTGATCGTTAGTTATAATCCAACCAGCTTGATCGGTAATATTTAAATTATTGAAAATTTGGCTGTTTGGAAAGTTACCGACGTAAACGAAAACTCCATCAGTGTCTAGAGTTGTATCATCACCGACCTGATTGTTATGAATTTTTACTCCAGTAACATGATTTTCATCACCTAAAATCTCTGTCACACTAGTATTCCAAGTGAAATCTATCTTATCGTTATCAAAAGCACGATTTTGTAATACCTTTTGTGCCCGTAACTGATCGCGACGATGAATGACATTAACTCCATCAGTGACATTAGCTAAGTACAATCCTTCAGAAATTGCTGAATCACCACCGCCAACTACAGTCACGTTCTTTCCTTTAAAGAAAGAACCATCACATACTGCACAGTAAGAAACCCCTTTTCCGGAGAAATTTTCTTCACCTGGTACACCTAATTTTCGATTATTAGATCCTGTTGCAATAATTACTGCGCTTGCTACTAACTCGTCACTATCGGTTTGAATATGCTTCATTTGTTGATCATCAACGGTAACGTTTTGGACATCACCGTATACAAAATTTACTCCGGCCTTAACGGTTCCTTGATACATTTTCTCACCAAGTTCAGGCCCCTTAATTGTTGTAAAACCAGGGTAGTTTTCAATGTCATCGGTGTTGTTCATTTGTCCACCATAAATACCGCGATCAAGCATTGCTACATTTAAATTAGCTCGTGCTGCATATAAGGCAGCGGTCATTCCACCAGGACCGGCCCCAATCACTACTACATCATATTTCCTCATTAAATTTCACTCCAATCTACTTATTAGTCGTCACGTAACGCTAATCCCTTATCCAATGAACGATTAACAATGACTTCTTGTGCATCAATAATGGTTACCCACTATATAATCTAAATAGTCTTGGTCTTTATGGGTTTCAGTTTTCTTATTAAGGAGTCGGACATAACTTTCAGTTGCTAACGTCCCCATACCGCCAAGAATAGTAAAAAACTTCTTCATTAGTTAATAGTGTTGGTAATGAAATTTTCGACTTCTTCTTTAGTCTTCCGATCTTTATTGACAAGTCTTCCGATTTCTTGCCCATCTCTAAAAATAACGAAGCTTGGAATACCAAAGATATTTAGTTCTTGAGCCAATTCGGTATTCTCATCACGATCGACACTGATGAAAGTGTAATCTTTGAATTCTTGTTCAATCTCTGGTAGATGAGGCTTGATAAAGCTACAATCAGGGCACCAAGAAGCCATAAAAACTAAAATATATTTTCCATTCTTCAGTTTTTTATCAAATTCTTTTTTATTCATTACTGATAGTTGTTCCATTCAGCTTCTCCCCTCTTAACCTAATTAGTATATTGAGCAAGAACGGTTTTAAGTTGGTCCTTACTGTGGAGGCCAACCAGCTTATCAACTACTTGGCCATCTTTTTTGATAATTAAGGTTGGAATAGACATAATTCCAAATGCTATTGGTGTTTTTTGATTTGCATCTACGTCTATTTTAGTAATTTTGACTTTATCGCCAATTTCTTTATCAAGTTGTTCAATAATCGGTCCTTGCATTCGACATGGAGGACACCAAGTAGCCCAAAAATCAGTTAATGTAACACCGGTACTAGTTTCTTTCACAAAGTCTTTGTCAGTTAAGTTCTTAACCATAAGAGTCGCTCCTTTATAGGTAATATTTAATTAAAGTTGTTAATTGTGATTGATCAATAAAACGGGTAATTTTTTCAACGATTTTTCCATCACGCAGCAAAATAGTACTGGGTGCGGAATAAACATTGTATTTTTTTGCTGGTTCTGGGTGAGCATCTGAATTCACTACCCGAACGTTTAAATATGAATTAAAGTCATGGCTAATCTTATTTATTATTGGTCGCTGCGTGTAACACTGGGCGCACCAATTATTCTCAAAATTAATTAAGGTTAGCGTTTTATCAATAGTAGACAAGTTATGTCACCGCCTTTCAATTATTCAATTGTTTGCTTGAATAGTTTAATAATATCACATACTTTTTGTAAGTCAATATAAAAGCACGATTTAATCAATAAATGACTAAATCGTGCTTAAACTGTTTATTCTGTTATTTTATTCCAATCATAGTAACTTGAATTTAAACTAACTGCGTCAAAACCATTTCTATTTAAGATCTGTGTGGCAATGTTGGAATTAGCACATAGTCTTCCACGGCAATAAACAATAATTTTTTGATCTTTAGGTAATTTGGGCATTGATTCTTTTAATGTTTCCAATGGGACATTAATTGCCGATTGTATGTGGCCTGCTGCATATTCATCAGAAGGTCGTACATCAAGGACAAAGCTATTTTTGTATTCTTCTTGAGCTTGCTTTAAGGAAATGGTTTTAACGTTATCTTGAGCGTCTGATTTATCCTGAATTGTTTTCATATCTGAAAGTTCACTGTTGCCAATATCGGTTAATAGGTGCACAAAATCACTAATTTTGGGAGAACTAAGGCTATAAATAATATGATTGCCTTTTCGTTTTGTTTTAACCAGATGACTGTCCTTCAATATTTGTAGATGGCGTGAGGCGTTAGCTACACTTATTCCGACCCCGTTGGCAATAGTTTCAACTGATTTGGGTGCTTGAGTTAAAAGATCAAGAATTTCTAATCGTCGATCACTGCTTAGCCCCTTACCAATTTTAGATAGTTCTTTATATAGTCCATTTTTGTAGTTAACTGCTTGTTCAAACATTTTCTTTCCACCTTTTCAACTATTGTGTTGAATAGTTTACCAGTTTTCCTATGAAATTGAAATTCAATATTATTAGTTAATAAATTAATGGGCCTTGTCTTTTTAGATTTAGGAGTCATCCTATAATTATAGACCCTGATTTAAGGAATGTACTGATGTTTCCTAGTATAGTCCCTAGTCCGATAATATTTATTGTATTTTTCTGTATTTAGTTATTCGATGATATCGAGGCTAATATGTCAGTCTTCCAAGCAGCCATTGGTTGGTATATTAATTTTTATAATCGCAATCGTATCTCAAATGTTGCCTAAGTAACTGAATAAAAATAGTCCAATTTATTGACTTCTGAGCAAAAAGGAAGAGAACTAATGAGTCAAAATAAAGAGGCAGAAAATTTAGACGATATATTTTTAATCAAAGATAAGAATAAACCTAAAACAAATAAAGAAAGAAGCAGTGAAGAAAAAGCAAGGGAAACTAAGCAAATTGTGGATAATCTTAAAAAGATGCAAGATCCTGGAAAGAGATGGAACGAAGAACAGAAGAATGAAGTTCACTATGAAAGAAATGGACTCGTTAGATTTGAAAGCCTTACTAAACAAAAGCTAAGAAAAATTAAAAGAGGAAAAAGCTATCAAGTGTTTATGGAAAATATAGATATTTATCTTGATTCTAATGAGGTTAAATTAGAAATAAAAAAACTGCTTCAAGATACTAAAGATTATTTACTTCAAGGAGTCTTTGATGTTTTTGATGCTAATCGTTATCTTAGAGGTAATATTTATTTTTTAGTTCATAAAGGGAGTCAATTAAATGATTATGAACGAAAGATTCTAAAATCATTTAAAAATAAACCATATTTAAAAATATCATTACAATCATTAGTATTTGTGTGATATCATAGTTAATCTTTAAGTATATTTAAGTGATAAAAGTTTCATAATTAGTATGAAAAAAATAGAAGAGCATGTGCTCTTCTATTTTTTATCATACCTCAATCCCATCGCGTTGATTGCGACAATCACGGTTGAGATTGACATCAGGACTGCTGCAATGAGAGGATCAATATAAATCCCTGTAAATGGATAAAGAATACCCGCTGCAACAGGAATAGCAATGATGTTATAGCCTGCTCCAAACCAGAGGTTTTGTTTCATTTTTCTAAGCATACGTTTGGAGATATTAATCATATCCAGGACGTCACTTGGATTGGAGTTAACTAGGACGACATCAGCGGTACTGATAGCAACCGAAGTTCCTGCTCCAATCGCAAAACCAATCGTAGCAGTTGCAAGAGCTGGGGAATCATTGACACCATCACCAATGAAAAGAACGCCGGCTTTCTTTTGGTATTCTTTCACAATTTCTGCTTTATCTTCAGGTTTTAATTCCGCTCTAAATTCGGGAATATTTAGTGCACTAGCAATTTTTTGAGCAGTTTCTTTATTATCACCCGTGAGCATAACAGGGGTAATTCCTTGGGCTAATAAACCATTAATAAAGGCTTTCGCGTCTGCTTTAGGAGAATCTCCTAAGGCAATAAATCCTAAAACATCTTGTTGTTCATTGATTAGGAAAGATACAGTTAAACCTAAATCTAAATATTGAGCAATCTTTTGTTCATCATAAGAAAGTTGATTTTCACGAAGATATTTATAGTTAACAATTTGATAAAAGTTTTGATTAACTTGCCCTTTAATTCCAACTCCTGGAATATTTTCAACCGCTTCAACTTTTAGATTTTCAAGAGGTTTAGCAGCTGAAACGATTGATTGAGCAATCGGGTGAGTGGAACTTCCTTCAAGTGCTGCCATGATTTGGAGAATGTCTGTTTCATCAGTAAAATTAATAACATTACGGACAATAAAATTACCGTCAGTTAATGTTCCTGTTTTATCCATTAAGGCATATTTAATTGTATTTATTTTTTCCAAAGAGGTTCTGTTCTGAATTAATAAACCATTTTTAGCAGAAATACTGGTTAAGCGAGAAACAACAAGTGGAACCGCAAGACCTAAAGCGTGTGGACATGCAATTACAAAAACAGAAACCGCAAGAAGAAGAGCAAAACTAAAGTTAGAACTAATTGTCCAAAAAATTAATGAGAAGATACCGACAATAAGTGCAGCATAGAAAAGGTAACCAGCCACTCTGTCAGCCATATTTTCCAAATTAGATTTTTGAGCTTGGGCTTTCTTGACTAATTCGGCCACTTGATTGAGAAATGAATCTTTTCCAAGGGTTGTGACTTTCATCTCAAATGGTTGGTTTTGATTGAGGGAACCACCATAAACAAGGTCATTTGTTTTTTTATTGACTGCTCGGCTTTCACCAGTAATCATTGACTCATCAACGAACGCTTCACTTAATATAAGGCCATCTGCAGGAATTCTTTCATTTTCTTTCACTAAAAGCAAATCGCCAACTTTTAGTTCTGAAAGCTCCACATCCTTCCCACTTTTTAAGTGAGCTTTTTTGGGAACAAGGCTTGCTAAATCTTTCAATGCATCGCCAGCACCCATGATTGCTTTCATCTCAATCAGGTGACCAATCAACATAATGACAATTAAAGTTGCCAGTTCAAACCAGAAGTTCATGCCCATATGTCCGTTAAGACTCATAATTGTGGCATAAACAGAATAAGTATAGGCAACGGTAATTCCCATTGTAATCAGCATCATCATGGCTGGCTTACGGCTTTTTAATTCACCTTTTGCTCCGCTAAAAAAAGGAGTCCCAGAGTAAAAGAAGATAATTGTACCAAGGATAAGTTGCAAAATTTCACTTCCGGGGAATTTAAGGATAGTAAAGCCCGCGATTGGTGAAATGAGTAGAAGCGGAATCATAAGAATGATAGCCACTTTGAGCTTTTTACTCATATCACCCATATGCATCATGTGTCCTCCATGATCCATTTCACTGTGATCCATCGCACTATGATTCATCTTGCCGTGATCCATCTGACTATGTTCCATTTCATTATGGTCGTGTTTTGAGTGATCCATGTCGCCGTGATTATGATGACTATGTGACGAATGTTGTTTGTTATTCCTCATTTTTAATTCCTCCTTATTATATTAGAGACTGATTTTAAAGTTTTAGAATTTTCTCATCTAACACTGCATATAATTCTCATGAAAAGGGTTCTATACTTTATCTCTATCTACTATCTATGAATAAATGGTATTCGTACTTTATGCACTTAATACTGAATAGTTAGTTTCTGCTAAAGCAGCATTGAGCGTTTCGGTATCAATCTCTGTTTGACTTTCAAGTACTGCTTTTTTAGTCGCTAAATCAACCTCTACAGATTCAACCCCTTCTATGGCAAACGATTTATTCTCCAATTTTTTCGCTACTTATTCTCCATGATGATGTAAATGGCAATCGCATTGCCCTTCTGTACACTGACAATCCACTTCTTCTACTGCGAAAGCTTTTTTCATCTCTAATATTTCTTCTAGTCGCTGGATATCATCGAAGCTTAAGACATGATCTTCAATGATACTCCCTACTACATTCCCGACATTCTTTCGACAAATACGGTTGAAAATATCGTCTGTATAATTTCCTACGGCTTCTTTCTCTTCAATATTGGTAGTATAAATAAATTTTCTACCTTCTTGCTCTGTATTTAGTACGCCTTTTTCAACCAGTCGACCTAAGAGCGTTTTGATAGTGGCTTGTTTCCAGTCCATTTTTTCTTTCAATATGGAGATGATTTCTTTACTAGTCACTCGACCATTCGCCCAGACTACACGCATAACTTCCCATTCAGCATCTGTGATATGAGGGTTAACTACTATTGTACTCATTCTCTTTCCCTCCTTCCCTCCTTATTGTCTACATGCGTAAACGTAAACGTTTGAGATAAGTTTACTATTGTAAACCATTCTTGTCAAGTCTTTTTTAAATAAATGTAACCAGCTATTATTGCCTTTGTTTTCCTATCTTTACCCAATACTAATTATAAGGTTACCATTGATTTACTTTTATTGATTTTAGAATTCCTTATTTTTAAAATCTCAAGTTCTTCGCGAAGTTTGTCGTTTTCCTTTTTGTAATGCGTTTACATCAGCTTGCGTCCATTTTTCGCCGTCCACTTCGTGGACCGCGTACAACTTGACCCAGTTACGGATTGAGTCGACCGAAGGTCCGTATTCAGCGGATAGATCAGTATATGAACGGCCTTGATTGTGCATCTCAACAAGAGACTGCTTAAATTCTTTTTTGTATCGAATCATATTAAAAAATGCTCCTATGCTATTAGTTTACAGGGCAGAAGAAAATCTGTCCGTAAATCTAGCATAAGAGCATCCCGCCATTTAACTAGTCTTCTTTTCTTTTTTAGTTGTAACTATTTACCAAAACGCCACCACTTTTTAGGTTTAGGTTGTGACTCCGGGGTGCTATTTTCAGGTTCCAGTTGTTTGTCTGACGTCACTTCTTTTTCACCATCATCATGCGGTGCCATCGTTAAGGCTTTCAAGTCCTTAATTTCTGCCTTGTATTCTTCGAGCAGTTGCTTGTCCTGTAAGGCTAGCCGTTGTTGCTGGTCTAGTAAGTTTTGCATTTGAGCTATTTGCGAATCTTTATTTTCTAGTTGCTTATCCTTAACTGCTAATTGTTTATCTCTATTTTTCTTAACTTCATCAAGTTCACTAATTAAATAGTTGTGGATATCCCACTTTGTCTCTTTGTCTGTTTGTTTGTCATTTGTCTGTTTATTTGTCTTGTTTTTGTTTGTCTGTTTGTCGACCTTAGACCTTATAAAATGCTGTTCTTCTAAAGATAAAACAACTATACCTTTGTCGTTTGTTTGCCTTGTTTTGTTTGTCAGCGACTTTATATGATATTGTATCGCCTGTTTTGAAACACCTAACTCCTCAGCAAGTTCTCGAATTGTTTTTAAATTTTCACTCATGATCTATATCCTGCCTTTTAACGATTGGTAGATACTGTTCAATCGATTTTTTAAGATACTTAGCAATATTCTTTTTCGAATAGTCATCTTGTTTGTCTCTGATATAGGCTAAGTGTTCTTTCACGCCCTTTAAACCACGTGACTCTTTTAATTCGTCATAAAGTGGATAAACATTTTTCTGTAACCCTGACAAAATAGTAGTATCCGTTAAATCAATATATGACAATAAAAACTGCTCCATAAGTAACTTTGTATAGGGACTTTTTATTGCCTTAACAGTCAACATATCTTCTGTTTCTTCTTGACGGATCTTGCCCTCGATATAAACGGGATCATCTAGCTTGTAACTAATATCATCTGCCACTTGTTTTTTAGTGATATGAAAGACAATACTATCAATACTCCGCCCTTTTTTGAGCTTTTCGTAAGTTACATTGAAAGTTGTGTGTTTAGTAATTTCTGACAATGGTTCATTCAGTACTCTTTTTTCAAAATGATCAAATCGTTTATATTCATCAATTGTATCTGTCATTTGACGTAAATCTCGCATGCTTATTTCGGGATTACGGTAACTTTCAACCTGTTCCTCTCTCCGTCCACCTTTAACGCTGTAATGCTCGTATTGATTGTAATTCATCGATAACCAACGATACAAAATTATTGCATACTTACTGTTCAATTCTGCAATATCTGACAAAGCATGTTGCGTAAAATTATTTTTGAGATTAATTAGATAAGGCATAATTTCACGATGAAATTCAATTTTTACTTCGTCATTATAATCTGTCCATTCCACATACGGGATCGGTACAATACTAATAAATTTAAAGCCTTTATCTTGTTCTTTTTTAATCTGAAAAAAAGCTTGTTTCTGCATTTTTTCAACGGCTTCTTTAAAACGACTATGTTTGTTGCTATCATCAACTTGAAAAAAAGCAAACAACTCTCGCTTTGATAAATAAACCGTCTGATCTTCGGGGGGATTTTCCGTATCTATTAGAGAAACGGCCAACTCAAACATTTTGAGTGGTGTCTTATCCATTTTGGCAATTGAAGTGATTAAACTGTTATGTTCGACGACTTTTCGTTTTGATAACTCATTCAAGGTGTGTACCTGCCTTGTCTTTGATTCTGGTATAATTGACATATAAATACGCTCCTTTGGGCGTGTTGTTGGATAAGTATAAAGAAAAACTTTTAGTCGGGAATTTCTTTATGCTTTTTATTATAACCTATACACCCACTTATCTAAATGAGAAGTGGGTGTATACATAGTATTTTGTGGGTGTATACATAGTATTTTGTGGGTGTATACATAGTTTTTTGTGGGTACATAATCTTGTAAACCCTTGATAATACTGACTTTATAACTGCGCAAAAGAACAAAAGATTAAAATATAAAAGATAAACTTATAATAGGCTCCGCCTTTTTATTGATTCAATAAAAAACAAAACAAAAAGAACACTGGTGCACATAAATTTCGTACAGAGTGTTCTTTTTGTTTTGAATCATTTCAAATGCCGGATACCTAGTTATCTAACATAGATTGCCACTTATTAAGCCAATAGCGACGTTTTAATCTATTTAATGATTATTTCTACGTCACATGGCTAAAAAGGCTTATACGGGCAAATAAGCCGTTATAACGTTACAGACTTGGCCCCTTAAAAATATCACGCGTTAATTCAATGATTCGATTGATTAATGCTTTAACTTGTTCAATACCGCGATCTAATCTAGTTGGCGCTATTTTCGTATCTGGATCTGCTCTAGCTGTCGTCAGTGTTTTTAACCAGGACTGGGCTACTTTTTTATTTTGAGTGAGTTTTTCATGATCCAGCTTATAAAGAACATACCGGGCCTCCACATCAGTATGGGCTATCTTGTCGACACCATAATCATTTTTAAGCATGTCACGCATAGCATAATCCATCTGTTGCTGTTCTCGTTGCCGCTTCTGTAGCGCTTGATGCGTTTCTTTTAGGTTTTGATAATCAGCTTGGATGTCAGCTAATTGCGCTTTGACTTGGCCTAACGTTTGCTTGAGTTCTTCCGTCTCATGCTGGCTTTGCAAGGTGGCTTTCTTCATCGTGGCTAACACACTTTTAAAGCGATCTAAGTCATCAGGTTTAAGCACCGTCTTACCAAAGAGGTTTTTAGATAAGTCTTGTTTAAAGGCATCAATTTGTTTTTCGGCTAAGTCTACTTCCGTTAAGGCTTGATCCGTGATTTTAAGTACTGCCTGTTTCGCACGAATGTTGTCTTCAATATCGGCTAGTTCCGTTTTTAAGGCATTAAACTGATCATTGTATTTTTTGATTTCAGCGACATTCTCAAACGGTAAGGTTTTGTTATTTAAAATCCCTCGTTCATAAAAGGGTAGCACCTTTTTTAAATGCTGATCTAAATCCTCATGAAAGGTTTGCAGATCATGACGCGTGAGCACTTCTTTAGCGGATACTTTATAACGTGCCTTTTTATCATCAAAAACTACCGGGACAAAGGCATAGTGCAAGTGAGGGGTTGTCTCGTCATAATGCACGACAGCGGCCACGGCATTTTCTTGACCATAACGGTCATTCAAAAAATTAGTGGTTGCTTCAAAAAAGGCGCTCTGTTGCTCGTAGGGCGATTCTGCGAGTTCTTCAGGTAAAGTGACAATCCAAGTCGCTAACGCCTTTACATCGTCTCTTTTCATGCAATAAACGTCATTTAAACGCGCATTGAAGCGTGAAAGCATATCAGAACCATCAGCCATGAGCTCTTGATTCAGATAGGTTTTCGACACATCAATTTCTTTGTTGGTGTGATGATCGGTTTTACGTTCAAAGTGAACCGCTAAACCGGGTACTGCGCCACGGGTATTTTTCTTTAAATGCGCCATCAAAAATGCCTCCTCAAAAAAGGTTTTCCAAGACCAGTATAACACCGTTAAAAATCTGGTATAGCCTGTTATACCAAAATAATATTTTGGACAGGCTCTGCGAGGCGTGTCATCGACAAGCGATGACCGTAGCTTTTCCCCTTCGTACTGGGGAAACTGCTATTTTACAGCGCCACTTATCCGGCTTGTAAAACCTCCGGCGGGTCACGCCGTGACGGGGCAATTTATCATTGCAGGATCACTTTCAGTGAGAGCATGTCATGCAGAACGCTACCCGCGTGGGGCAAGCTGGTGTCAGCTTAACCACATAAAAAATAAGTTGAGATAGTATCTGTATCTATCTCAACTTATTTTGAATGCTGATATGTCCCTCATCGTATTAATTTGAATCCAAAATTCCCTGTGAGCAAACTACACGTTTTTTTTGGTAACAATTTTAATAAATCAATGCTGGTATGGATTATAACTAAGATTGCCAGAATGATATAAAAAGAATTTGCTGAGGTGAGTTTATTTTCGATAATCATGTAAATTAATATCATTACAGCGCACAAGAAAAAAATAACATTAAGTATCGTATCGACGATGCCTGATACTTTCTTTTCAAGTAACATGTCTTTATAGTTTTTATCTTCTCTAATCAGTTCATCCAATGAAATATTGTACAAATCTGAAATCATAATAATATTGGAGATATCCGGATAACTTTTCCCACGTTCCCAATTAGATATAGCTTGATACGATACGTTTAAACTTGTAGACATATTTTATTGTGATATTTTTTTGTTTTCATAAGATGAATCAAGTTAAGTCAATAATTTTCTCACACAATTTGTTCGTATGCTAGTAAAGTGGGCAACTTTTGATAGAGGGTTCACGGTATAATTTAGCTGGCATTAACAACATAGCACATCATGATATGCTATCATATATCTTTAAATCGTCTTTGTTGCGTTCGTTCACTTATGCCTGTTTTTCTAGCAATCATTTTGTATGTCATGCCTTGTTGACGCAACTCATAGGCTAAACGTATTTGTTCATCTGTGTAGGTTTGTGGGCGTCCCTCATGAAAATAAGGGTCGTTCCTTTTGGCATATTCTTTTCCCTCATGTGTTCTTGTCACAATCATATCTCGTTCAAATTGCGCAAAGGCGCTAAAAATTGTAAAAATCAATTGTCCTGTGGGTGTATTATCAATTATTCCCATGTTAAGGATATTAATTTTGATGTCACGTTTAAATAGGTCTTCAATTATATCAAGGGCTTCTCTAGTATTGCGTGCAAAGCGGTCTAGTTTTGTCACAATTAGCGTGTCGTCTGTTTTAAGTTCATTCAGCAATTTGTTAAATTCGGGACGTTCAGTAGTCGTACCAGTAAACTTTTCTTTATAGATTATTTCAGCGCCTGATTTTTTTAAGTTCTCAATTTGATTTTCTAGTTTTTGATCGGTGGTGCTCACTCGTGCATAACCATATTTCATATTATTTCTCCAATCTGTTTTATATAGCAAATTTGGTACTTTTGCAGTAAAAAGGGTCTGTATTTATGGCGGTAAGTTATGACGCATTCTAACACCTTTAATTATAAGGCACAAAAAAAGGCGACACAACTGTTGAGTTATGACGCCTATTAAACTCCTATACTTGATTATCTCGGATTATGCCCTAGAAATAAAGCAGTCCGGATTTTCAGTATACGAGCAGAAGAATTACAAATGAGGCTAACCCCAGATTGGAATTTGGTTCAATTTTGAGGGTTATCTCCACGACTTTTATTTAGTTTTATCTTTATACTATCCAATTACAGTCCATCGACAGGATTTGGCAGAGAGTCCAAAAGTAATCTAAGAGAAATTCCTTAGATCACTTTTTGTTTTATAAGGATTTTACACCTTATTTTTTGTAAGTGAAGTGGAATTTAAGGTGGATCCAAAATTTATCCATAAAAATAAAAAGTTATGCTATAGGTTACGAACCAATACGTCTAAGTATTATTGGTAATAATGAGTCAAAATTGTTGACATTAGAAAATATCTATATATACTTGTACCTGAATCTGATACAACAAAAAGGAAAATAGAAAATAATGGATACTAAA